>NZ_JBEYTI010000003.1:0-45171 GCF_040642975.1 Micromonospora sp. NPDC047548 | reverse complement strand
GGGCCCGGCGGTTTTACCCCCGGGGTTGGTGGGGGTTGGGGGGTGCCCCCCCCCCCCCCCCCCCCGGGGCGCCCCCCGGGCGGGGGGGGGGGGGGGGCGGGCCGCCCCCCCCCCCCCCCCGCGGCCGGTCAACGGTTCTCGGTGGTCTCGCTCGTCGGGCCGGCCCCGTAGCGGGGCGGCGCGGTCCACGGCGACTCCGTGCCGGTGCGCCGGGGCAGCGGATCGGTGTTGGGGTCCGGGTAGCCGAGGGTGAGCGGGGCGGTTTCCTGCTCGTTCCGCGCCCCGGACGGCGGCCAGTCGCTGAGCGTGAAGGCATTCTCCGGCGGTGTGCCGTCGGCCGGGGTCAGCTCCGCCCCGGTCGCCGGTGCCGCCGGCCCGCTCCGCCACCGCTGCACGCTGAAGGTCGCCATCAGCAGCAGCAGGCCGATCAGGAACAGCGTGCCGTTCTGCACCGGGCGGTGCAGCGGCAGCGGGTCCCCGAGGACCTTCCAGTCCTTCGGGATCTTGTCGATGACGGTGAACGGGGCGATGAACATCCCGACGTACGGGGTGACCAGCAGCAGCCCGGCGGTGAGGGGGCCGAGCGGCGAGATGCGCAGCGTGCCGAGCAGGCCGAGCAGGATGCCGGCGACGCCGAGGTAGACGGCCGGCTCGATCAGGTTGGGCGTGCTGTACGTACCGATCTCCACCCAGCGGTCCACGGTCCGACCTGACCCGTCCTGCCCGAGGGTGATCAGCACCCACGTGATGGGCGCCACCACCAACCCGGTGAGGAAGCTCCAGAGATGTCGCATCCGCGCACCGTACCGTTTCCGCCATGACCGAGCATCCCTCCGCCGCCCCGCCGGGCAAGCCGACCTCGTACTCCCGGGTCACCCTGAGCCGCATCATGACCGCCGTCGACGTGAACCTCTACGGGACGGTGCACGGCGGTGTGCTGATGAAGTTCGTCGACGACGTGGCCGGGGCCGCCGCGGCGCGGCACAGCGGGGGCACTGCCGTCACCGCCGCCATCGACGAGATCGTCTTCTCGGAGGCGGTCCGGGTCGGCGACCTGGTGCACGCGCACGCCCAGGTGAACTGGACCGGGCAGACCTCGATGGAGGTGGGCGTCCGGGTGGTCGCCGAGCGCTGGGACTCGGCCGAGGACGAGCCGGTCGGGGTGGCCACCGCGTACCTGGTGTTCGTCGGCGTCGACGTGGGCGGCGCGCCCCGGGCGGTCCGGCCGGTGCTGCCGGAGACCCTGGAGGACGAGCGCCGGTTCCGGGAGGCGGAGATCCGCCGGGCGCACCGGCTGGCCAGGCGCCGGGCCATCCAGGCGCACCGGGCCGGCTGAGGCGTCCCGCCGGGCCCGGGGTCGGTCGACCCACACAGCCTGCGGGTCCGGCGTGTGGAACGGCTACGCCCCCGGACCGGCGCCGGGTGCGGAGAATGACGCTTCGAGGTAGGGCAAGATGGCGCCACGGCCCATTCACTTGTGGTGCGGGGCCCGAGGGAGGGTGGAGCAGTGGGTGACGTGCTGTGGACGCCGCCGGCGGACGTACTCCAGCGGTCGCGGATCGGGAACTACCTGCGCTGGCTGCGTGAGCACCGCGGGCTGGACTTCGCCGACTACGACGAGCTGTGGCGCTGGTCGGTCGAGGACCTCGACGGGTTCTGGCGCTCGATCTGGGACCACTTCGAGGTGGTCGCGCACACCCCGCCGACGGCGACCCTGACCGACCCGGCGATGCCCGGCACCCGCTGGTTCCCCGGCGCGACGCTCAACTACGCCGAGAACGTGCTGCGGATGCCGGGCCGCTCCGACGACGATCCGGTGGTCATCGCGCACGGCCAGACCCGCGCGCCGGTCACGCTGACCGTGGCGCAGCTGCGCGAGCAGGTCCGTCGGGTGGCGGCCGGGCTGCGCCGGCTCGGCGTGGTCGCCGGGGACCGGGTGGCCGCGTACGCCCCGAACATCCCCGAGACGTACGTGCTGCTGCTGGCGGCGAGCAGCCTGGGCGCGATCTTCTCCTCCTGCGCGCCCGAGTTCGGCACCCGCAGCGTCACCGACCGCTGGCAGCAGATCGAGCCGAAGGTGCTGGTGGCCGTGGACGGCTACCGGTACGGCGACAAGCCGGTGGACCGGCGGGGCGAGGTGGCCGCCATCCGTGCCGCCCTGCCCTCGCTGGAGCACACCGTCGGCATCGCGTACCTCGACCCGGCGGGCGCCCCGCCGGAAGGCGGGCTGGCCTGGGACGAGCTGGCGGCGGCGACCGACGAGCCGCTGACCTTCACCCCGGTGCCGTTCGACCACCCGCTCTACGTGCTCTACTCCTCGGGCACCACCGGCCTGCCGAAGCCGATCGTGCACGGTCACGGGGGCATCCTGCTGGAGCACCTGAAGATGCTCGCCCTGCACCACGACCTGGGCCCGGCGGACCGCTTCTTCTGGTTCACCACCACCGGCTGGATGATGTGGAACTTCCTGGTCTCCGGCCCGGCGGTGGGCGCGGCGATCGTGCTCTTCGACGGCAACCCGGGCCACCCCGACCTGGGTGCGCTCTGGCGGCTGGCCGAGGAGACTCAGGCGACGTACTTCGGCACCTCGGCGCCGTTCCTGCTGGCCTGCCGCAAGGCCGACCTGGTGCCGAAGGAGATCGCCGACCTCTCCGCGCTGCGCGGGGTGGGCTCGACCGGCGCGCCGCTGCCCGCCGAGGGCTTCACCTGGGTGTACGAGACGGTCGGCGAGAACCTCCAGCTCCAGTCCCTGTCCGGCGGCACGGACGTCTGCACCGGTTTCGTCGGCGGGGTGCCGTTGCTGGCGGTCCACGCCGGGGAGATCACCTGCCGGGCGCTGGGCGCCCGGGTGGAGGCCCGGTCCGCCGACGGCACCCCGGTCATCGGGGAGCTGGGCGAGCTGGTGATCACCGCGCCGATGCCGAGCATGCCGGTGGGCTTCTGGAACGACCCGGACGGTCGCCGCTACCGGGAGGCATACTTCGAGGTCTACCCCGGGGTGTGGCGGCATGGCGACTGGATCACCATCAACGATCGGGGCGGCTGCGTGATCACCGGCCGGTCGGACGCCACCCTGAACCGGGGCGGCGTGCGGCTCGGCACCGCCGAGTTCTACTCGGTGGTCGAGGGGCTGGACGAGGTCGTCGACTCGGTGGTCGTACACCTGGAGGACGACGAGGGCGGGGCGGGCGAGCTGCTGCTCTTCGTGGTCCTCGCCGCGGGCATCGACCTGGACGACGCGCTGCGCGGCAGGATCTGCCGCGAGCTGCGTACCGCCCTCTCGCCCCGGCACGTCCCGGACGAGATCCATCAGGTCCGCGCCGTCCCGCGCACCCTCTCGGCGAAGAAGCTGGAGGTCCCGGTCAAGAAGATCCTCACCGGCACCCCGGTGGACAGCGCCGCCGCCAAGGGCGCCCTGGCCAACCCCGAGTCGCTGACGGCCTTCGCCGCCTTCGCCCAGCGCCGCGCCACCGAGGAGTCCACGCCGGCCTGACGCCGGCGCGAGCCGCGTGGTCAATGCCGGATCGCGCGAACGGCGGTGTCCCGAGCCGGTGGGACACCGCCGTTCCGCGCATCCGGAGTCGATCTCGTGGCTGGCCCACCCGGACATGCGCGCGGCACTGGCCCGGGGCGAGGCACCGTGGCTGAGGGCCGGCGCGGCCCGGGCGGATCACGCCAGGGTGCGGGTGACCTTCTCCGAGGTGGTGCGGGACGGGACGCGGGCCGGGTCGAGGTCGCCGCAGAGGACGACGGTGGCGGTCGCGGTCAGCGGGGCGAGCAGCCAGTCGACCGGGTCGGGGTGTCGGGCGGCGTCCACCAGGACGCGGTCGCCGGGGGCGATGCCCAGCTCCGTCGCGCGGGCGGCCGCCCGGGCCAGCAGCGCCGCCTCGCCCGGCCCCCCCGGCGGGTACGGCGTGAAGTGGTCGCCGTGGGCGCGTACCTCGACCACGTAGTCGGCGAAGCCGGCCGGCACCTCGCGCAGCGGGGCGGCGAACGGGGCCAGCGCGAGGGCGTACCGGTCCCCGGCCGGCCAGGCGTCCGCCTCGGCGACCCGGCCGGCGGCGGCGAAGAGCACGTCCACGTCGCCCGGCGTGTCGGCCACCGTCAACCCGGCCGACCAGCAGCCGAGCAGCACCGCGGCGGTCTGCCAGTGCGGCGGGAGCAGCACCCCGGCCGAATCGCCGGGGGAGAGGGCGAGTTCGTCGACGAGCAGGTTGGCGGTCTTGGCCACCCAGTTCGCCAGCGTCGCGCCGGACAGTTCGGTGCGCTCGCCGGTGGCGTCGTCGTACCAGGTCAGCAGGGGTCGGGTGGGGTCGGTCGCGATCGCGTCGGCGAAGACCCGGGCAATGTTCTCGGCCATCGGCGCGAACGATACGCCGCCGTGACGCGTACTCGCTGACGATGACAAGTCGGCGTACCGTCGGGTCGCAGTCAGCGTCCGGACCGGGCTCCAGCGTAGGCTTGCCCGGAGTGTTGTTCCCCACAGACCCGCCAGTTCAAGGAGTCGCCCCGTGACCGCCGGTCGCCCGCCCCGCGTGCTCATCGACGCCACGAGTGTCCCCGCCGACCGTGGCGGCGTCGGTAGATACGTCGACGGTTTGCTCGGTGCCCTCGGCACCGTGTGCGGTTCGGGGGTGGACCTGGTCGTGGTCAGCCTCCGTACGGACCTGGAGCGCTACACCCGGATGCTGCCGGGGGCGGAAGTCATCCCCGCCCCGGCGGCCGTCGCGCACCGGCCCGCCCGGCTCGCCTGGGAGCAGACCGGCCTGCCGCTGCTCGCCCAGCAGGTCGGCGCGGAGGTGCTGCACTCGCCCTTCTACACCTGCCCGCTGCGGGCCGGCTGTCCGGTCACGGTGACCGTGCACGACGCGACCTTCTTCACCGAGCCGGAGCACTACGACAAGTCCCGGCGGACGTTCTTCCGCAGCGCGATCAAGACCTCGCTGCGCCGGGCGGACCGGGTGATCGTGCCCAGCAAGGCCACCCGGGACGAGCTGATCCGGCTGCTCGACGCCGACCCCACCCGGATCGACGTCGCCTACCACGGCGTCGACCACGCGGCCTTCCACGCGCCCAGCGAGGAGGAGAAGGCCCGGGTGCGGGCCCGGCTGGGGCTGGGCAACAGCAGCTACGTGGCCTTCCTCGGGGCCAAGGAGCCGCGCAAGAACGTACCCAACCTGATCCGCGGCTGGGCCCGCGCGGTGGCCGACCGGGACGACCCGCCGGCCCTGGTGGTGGCCGGCGGCCAGGGGCACGACGACGACATCGACCGCGCGGTGGCCGAGGTGCCGTCGCACCTGCGCCTGCTCCGCCCGGGCTACCTGCGCTACGCCGACCTGCCCGGGTTCCTCGGCGGTGCGCTGGTCGCCGCCTACCCGTCGTACGGTGAGGGTTTCGGGCTGCCGATCCTGGAGGCGATGGCGTGCGCGGCCCCGGTGCTCACCACCCCCCGCCTCTCCCTGCCCGAGGTGGGTGGCGACGCGGTCGCCTACACCAGCGAGGACCCGGAGCAGATCGCCGCCGACCTGGCCGCCCTCCTCGACGACGAGCAGCGCCGGCTCTCGCTGGCCAAGGCCGGGTTCGACCGGGCCAAGGAGTTCACCTGGGAGTCCAGCGCCGAGGTGCACATCGCCGCGTGGAGTCGGGCCCGTTCCTGATCGTGCGCCGACCGTACGGCCGACCCGGCGTCCGGCCCGGGTCGGTTCGGGCATGATGTGCTGATGCTGTACGCCGTCATCCCGGCGGGTGGCAGCGGCACGAGACTGTGGCCGCTGTCCCGCGCGGGGCACCCCAAGTTCCTCCACCCGCTCACCGGCACCAGCGCCTCGCTGCTCCAGGCGACCGTGCACCGGTTGACGCCGCTGACCACACCGGACCGCATCCTGGTCGTCACCGGGGCGGCGCACGCGGCGGCGGTGGCCCGGCAGCTCACCGGGCTGCCCGAGGAGAACATCCTGGTGGAGCCCTCACCGCGGGACTCCTGCGCGGCGATCGCGCTGGCCGCCTCGGTGATCGCGCAGCGGGACCCGGAGGCGGTGATGGGCTCGTTCGCGGCCGACCACCTGATCCACGACGCCGACGCCTGGGTGGAGACGGTGCGGGCGGCGGTACGCGGCGCGCAGCAGGGGCTGCTGATGACGGTGGGCATCACCCCGACCCGCGCCGAGACCGGGTACGGCTACCTGGAGACTGGCGAGCCGACCGGCGACGGTCCACGGCGTCCGGTGACCGAGTTCAAGGAGAAGCCGGCCGCGCCGGTCGCCGAGGCGTACCTCCGCTCGGGGCGGCACCTCTGGAACGCCAGCATGTTCGTCTGGCGGGTGGACGTCTTCCTCGCCGAGCTGGCCCGCCAGCAGCCGGCCCTGCACGCCGGGGTCACCACCATCGCCGCCGCCTGGGGCACTCCCGAACAGGACGACATCCTCGGCACGGTCTGGCCGACGCTGCCGAAGATCTCCGTCGACTACGCGGTGATGGAGGGCGCGGCGACCGCCGGCCGGGTCGCGACGGTGCCCGGCGACTTCGGCTGGAACGACGTCGGCGACTTCCACACCCTCGGTGAGGTGCTCGCCGCCGATCCGGCCGGGAACGTGGTGCTGGGCACCGACACCATGTCGGATGTGTTGCTGCACGACTGCGGCGATCTTGTGGTGGTGCCGCAGTCCGGCCGGCTGGTGGCCGCGCTCGGGGTGCGGAACCTGATCGTGGTGGACACCCCGGACGCGTTGCTGGTCTGTCCGCGCGACCGCGCCCAGGACGTCAAGCTGCTGGTCGACGAGCTCAAGGAGCGGGGCGAGGAGGGCCTGATCTGACCCGCGTCGCCGCCAGCCGCCTGTCAGGGGCGGCGGCGCAGCGCGGCCAGGGCCGGCGCGACGAGCTGGACGGTCCCGCCGGCCAGCGGCTCGGGCAACCGGTCCGGCGGGAACCAGCCCAGCGCCTCGGACTCGTCGCTGACCCGTTCGACCGCGCCGGGCGGGGCGAAGACCGCGAAGCGTACGTCGTAATGCAGCGAGCCGCCCTGGCAGGCCACCGGGTGGATGTCCACGTCGATCGGCACCGGGTCGACGGCCAGCCCGACGATCCCGGACTCCTCGGTCGCCTCGCGCAGCGCGGCGCCGGCGAGGGTGCGGTCGGCCGGCTCGCAGTGCCCGCCGAGCTGCACCCAGCGGCGGAACTTGCCGTGCAGGCAGAGCAGCACCCGGGCGCCGGTGGCGTCGAGCACCAGCGCGCTGGCGGTGACGTGCCCGGGCCGGTGGCTCCGGCTCATCGCCACCGGCCCGGCGGTCAGCAGCTCCAGGGTGCGGTCGCGCGCCTCCGTGGCGGCGGGGCCGGTCGGCGCCCACCCGCTCAGCTGCGCCACCGCGTCGGCGTGCAACGCCCGCTGCCCGGCCGGGCCGGTCGCGCTCGGCCCGGCAGCACCGGACCGGGCCGCGATCTGCTCGGCGGCGTCCGGCCGGGCGGTGTCGGGCCCGGTGTCGGGCCCGGTGGCAGGCCCGCTGCCGGTCGCCGGCACGGGTGCGGGAGCGCCGGCCGGGGCGGGAAGGGGCGTCGGCCCGCCGGGGGCGGCCGGGGCGGGAAGGTCGGGCACCCCGACACTCTACGAGCGTCGGCTCCGTAACCTGGCCCGGTGACCCTGCGACTCGTCGAATTCGTGGTGGCCGGCAACGAGGCCAGTGACCTGCTGCCGGTCCGTTCCCCGGCGCTGCTGCGCGCGCACCGCGCCCGGCGCGGGTTCTGGACGGTGCTGGACGAGGGCCCGGTGGAGCGCTGCCTGGCCCTGCTGCTGGAACGGGAGGACGGCGAGTGGGTCGCCCACCACGTGCCCGCCGACGCCGGGCCGGAGAACGACCGCACCGAGGACGGTGAGGCGCTGGCCCACCACGACGGCTGGGTGTACGTCTTCGGCTCGCACTTCGGCTCGAAGGCCGGCCCGCTGCGCCCGCGCCGGGCGTTCGTGGCGCGGTTCCGCAAGGACGACGCCGCGGCCGGGATCCTGCCGTTGCGAGTGGTGCGCAACCGGTTCCGGGTGCACCGGGTGGTCAACGACGCCTTGGCGAAGGCGCCCTTCACCCCGCTGCCGCCCGGTGACCTGGTCCGCCGCCGGTTCATCGTCGAGACGCTGGCCCGCGGCACCGCCCGGGCGAAGAGCTGGGTGAGCCGGCTGGCCGAGGACGACCTGCCGCTGAACGTGGAGGCCGCCGCGTTCACCCCGGACGGCACGGTGCTGCTCGGGCTGCGGTTCCCGGTGACCGACGCCGGTGAGCCGATCCTGGTCGAGCTGGCCGGGGTGCCGGAGATGTTCGCCGCCGACGGCGACTGGCCGGTGGCCGGCCGGGCGTACGCGTTGGCCGGGGTGACGCCGCCGGGCGCGCTGGTCGGCTTCCGCGCGGTCGCCCCGACCGCCGACGGCGGGTACGCGGCGGTGATCGGCTCGATCGACGCGCTGGGCAAGGGCTCGGTGCTGCTGGACGAGCATCCGGCGGGCGGTGAGGTGACCGCCCGGCACGTCCGCTTCCGCTGGGAGCCGGCCGCCGGCGACCACCGGGTCGCCGGCGAGTTGGTGGCCGAACTGGCGCCCTTCCACCACGTGGAGGGCCTGGCCGAGCTGGACGGGAGTTGTTTCTACGTCACCGACGAGGACCATCGGGTCGCGCTCTGGATCGGCTGACCGGCCCGCCACGGGCGGAGCGCCCGGGAGACACCTCTGCGGAATCAGGCCGCAGACCCTCGTGGTGTCACCCGGACGCGCCCACTGCCCCCAGGCATCCCGGTCGGGTGGCTGGCCCCCTCCGCACGCCGTACCGGGCAGTAGGAGCATGCCAACCGGCGATCGGGGCCGTCGAGCTTTTTCAGTTCACGCTTAAAAGTGGAGGTAATTGCCAAGCGGGTAGAGTGCAGAGGGTCGGTGGGCCATCCCCCTGCCCGCCCTCAGGAGCGCTGCCATGCTGACGATCCACTTCTCCCAGGAGGACATTCTCCGGACCCGGGTGGCCCCCGCGGCAGACCCGATCTGGGAGCTGGTGCTGAGTCTGCACCTGCTGCAGGGCCGCACCAAGGACCCGCTGATGGCGCCCTGGCGCCGGGGCGTCGCCCGCGATCTGCGCCGTGACGTCACCTCCGGCCAGCTCCGGCTGCTCTTCGCGCTGAACCCGCCGCGCGGCTACTTCCCCGACTTCCTCACCCCGTACGAGAGCGTGACGGGGTTCGACGCGGGGCTGGAGGCGGTCCGGTCCACCCCGCTCGATCTGCTGAAGCGGGACCTGACCGTGCTGGCCGGGGCGAACCCCCTGCCCGCCTCCGCCACCGCGCTGGCCCGGGGCGAGCCGGAGATGCTGCAACTGCTGACCGACTCGATGACGCAGTACCGGTCGGTGGCGCTCACGCCGTACTGGGGGCGGGTCCAGGCGGCGGTGGAGGCGGACCGCGCCCGCCGGGCTCGGGCGCTGCTCGACGGCGGCGTCGAGGGGCTGCTGGCCAGCCTGCGTCCCACCATGCGCTGGGCGGCCGGCCGGTTGGAGGTGTACGACTATCCGGACAGCCGGGAGCTGGACCTGGACGGGCGCGGGCTGCTGCTGGTGCCCTCGTTCTTCTGCGCGCGTACCCCGGTGGCCCTGCTCGACCCGGAGCTGCCCCCGGTGCTGGTCTACCCGGTGGACCGGCTGGGCGGTCTGGCCCCGGCGCCCGGTGCGGGAGCCGGCCCGGCGGGCGAGGGAGCCGGGCGGGAGGCGCTGGCCGCGCTGCTCGGCCGGACCCGGGCCGCCGTGCTGGAGGCCAGCGACGACGGCTGCACGACCGGCGAGGTGGCCCGGCGGTTGCACATCTCGCCGGCCGCCGCCAGCCAGCACACCGCCGTGCTGCGCAACGCCGGGCTGCTGGTCAGCCAGCGGGACCGCAACACCGTGCTGCACACCCTGACCCCGCTGGGCCGGGCCATGCTCAACGCCTGACCCGGCCCGCGCGCGGTCGTCAGATCGCCAGGCAGGCGCTGGCCGTGCTGCCCGCCGGGGGCGGCAACAGCGCGGAGGGCACCCCCTCGGCGGCCAGCGCGGTGCGCAGCCGTTGCAGGTCCGCGCCGAAGCGCACCAGGTCCGGCCGGTCGACGGGGGTGGGCGCCGCGCCGAGGAGCAGCCCGGTGGCCCGCTCCGGCCAGCCCGGCACGGTGGCCACCAGACCGGCGCGTACCTCCTCGTCGGTGACGTGGGTGAAGGCGGTGCCGGGCGCGACCACGTCGGCGACCGCGGCGACGGCCCGCCGGACCGCCTCCGGGTCGGCCGGTGTCGGGCCGGGGCCGTCGACGAGGGTCGCGGCGGACCGGAGGCCGGCCGCTCGCGCCTCGGCCGTGCCGAGCGAGAAGAGGTCCATCGTGGCGTCCCGGACCAGGGCGGTGGCGCCCGCGCCGTCGTCGGTGCGGGTGGCGCCCAGGTAGCCGCGAACCACCGCGACCGGGACCTGGTCGCATTTGCCCTTGATCAGTTCGCCGGCGCCGGCGAGTTCGTCCACCACGGCCATCTGGGTCAGTTGCAGCTCGTTGCCGTACGGGTCGACCTCGCCCCGGTGGTCCCGGATGGCGGACATGCCGGCCACACCGAGCGCCACGTCGGTGAGCCCGTTGCGCCAGGGCCGGCCCATGGTGTCGCTGACGATCACCGCCACGTCCACGCCGCAGCGCTCGTGCAGCGCGGTGCGCAGCGCCCGGGCCGAGGCGTCCGGGTCCTTGGGCAGCAGCACCAGCCGGGTCTTGTCGACGTTGGAGGCGTCGATCCCGGCGGAGGCCATCACGAAGCCGTGGTGGGTCTGCACGATCCGGGTCGCCCCCCGGCTGGCCACCACCCGGGCGGTCTCGGCGGCCAGCACCTCGTCCCGCGCGGCGAGCCGTGCCGGCCCGTCCGGCGGCACGTCGACCAGCCGGCCCTCCGCCTTCGAGACGATCTTGCTGGTGACCACCAGCACGTCCCCGTCGCGCAGCCACGGCGCGGCGGTCGCGATCAGCGCCGCCAGGTCGTCGCCCTCGGTCACGTCGCCGATGCCCAGCACCGGCAGGATCTCCAGCCTCACACCAACTCCAATGCGGCCCGCACCATCTGCGCCGTGGCTGCCTCGTCGGTCATCCACAACGGCGCGGACCGGACCGTCACCCCCGGCACCACGGTGCCGTCGTCCTCCGGTGCGACCAGCCAGCCGTCGAGCAGGCCGCCCCCGCTGCGCCCGCCGTAGAGCCGGCCCACCCCGGCGGCGCTGCACTCCACGCCCAGCACCGACAGGCACCGGTCGGCCATGCCGCGCACCGGAGCGCCGCCGATGACCGGCGAGACCCCGACGACCCGGGCCGGACCCTGGGCCACCGCATCGCGCAGTCCCGGCACGGCGAGCACCGGGGCGACGCTCACCACCGGGTTGCTCGGCGCGATCAGCACGGCGTCGGCGTCGGCCACCGCCTCCAGCACCCCGGGTGCCGGCTTGGCGTTCTCCGCGCCGACGAAGACGAACCGGTGGGTGGGGATGTCCGCCCGGTAGCGCACCCACCACTCCTGGAAGTGGATCGCCCGTTGGCCGTGCTCGCCGTCCACCACGACGTGGGTCTCCAGGCGGTCGTCGGTGGCCGGCAGCAGGCGTACGCCGGGCTGCCAGCGGGTGGCCAGCGCCTCGGTCACCGCGGAGAGCGGGTACCCGCCGTTGAGCATGGTGGTCCGCACCAGGTGGGTGGCGATGTCCTTGTCGCCGAGCCCGAACCAGGTCGGCTCCGCGCCGTACGCGGCCAGCTCCGCCCTGACCGTCCAGGTCTCGCCGACCCGTCCCCAACCGCGCTCCGGGTCGGCCCCGCCGCCCAGGGTGTACATGACGCTGTCCAGGTCGGGGCAGACCTTGAGCCCGTGCAGGAGCAGGTCGTCGCCGACGTTCACCACGGCGGTCACCTCGGCGCCCACTTCACGGGCGTACGCCCGGACGCCGAGCAGGAAGCGGGCGCCCCCGATTCCGCCGGTCAGAACCACAATGCGCATGACGTCCATCCTCGCGTACGCGACGCCCGCGGTCCGCCGCTGGCCCGGGAGACTAGGCTCACGTCGGCATCTGTCCGTTTCGCCCCGAGGGAGAACTCGTGACCAGCCCCGCCGAGCCAGCGCCGAACGACGCGACGCAGGCCCGCCAGCTCACCAGGCCACTGCGCGAACTGGCCGCGCTCGTGCTGCTCGGCGCGAACGCCGTGCTGCTCCTCGTCGGACTGATCCGACTGCTCGCGCCGGCCTCCGGGTACGGCACCTTCTCGGGTCGGGCCGGCAGCACCTTCTTCTCGTTCGTCGGCATCGAGTCGGCCGTCCTGCCGCTGCTGGCCGTGCTGCTCGCCACGCACGTGTCGCCGGTCGTCCCGCGGGCGAAGCAGATCACCCAGGTCGCGGTCGGCGAGTACGCCTTCGGCGCGCTCTTCGGCACGCTGACCTTCCTGATCTGGCTGGTCGGTCGGCTGGCCGAGGCGGAGGTGCTGGACGCCCTGCTCGGCATGCTCACCCGGGCCGCCTGGTTCGCGGTCTTCGCCGCCGCCGCGTTCGTCGCCTACCGGGTGTGGCGGGCGTTCTACCAACCTTCCCGGCCCAGGCCGCAGCCCGGCGTGTACGGCCAGCCGCAGCCCGGTTGGCCGCAGCAGTCCGGCCAGGCCGGCTACCCCGCGGCCGGCTACCCGCCCCCGGGCCAGCCCGGCGCTCACCCCGCCACCGGCTATCCGTCGGCCGGCCAGTACGGTCAGCCCGCCCCGTCCTCGGCTCCGCCGTTCGGCACGCCCCAGTCCGCACCGCCGTTCGGGGCCGCGCCCCAGTCCGCACCGCCGTTCGGGGCCGCGCCCCAGTCCGCGCCGCCCTTCGCCGGGCCGAACACGGCCCCGCCCTTCGGGCAGCCGCCGTCAGCCGACCCGACCCAGGTCATCCCGCGTCAGCCGGGCGAGGCGGGTTCCTCCCCGGGGTCCGCCGACGGGGCGGACAGCGACCGCACTCAGCGCTTCCACCGGGACGACCCGAACTTCCCGCGCTGATCCGAGCCGCCCGCCGCCCGCCGTCGGGCGTCGGGCGTGTCGGGTGGGAGGAGCACCACCACCTCGAGCGTGATACCTCAGAGGCATCATGATGACTCTGAGGTATCACGCTCGACGTGGTGTGCCGGGGCGGAGCCGTGACGCTCCGTGGCCGCAGGACGTGCCTCCGCCCGGGCGGGGGCGATGTCACACCGTGTTCCGTGCCCGTCCGGCTGTCCGGTCCAGCGCATAGGCTGAGCGGATGGCTGACCGCACCGACCCCGCCCCGACCGCGGCGAGCGTGCAGCGCGCGCTGCGCCGGGCGGCCACCGGCCGCGCGCTGGACGTCGCGGAGGCGACCGCACTGCTGGCGGCCCGGGGGGCCGAGCTCGACGAGCTGCTGCGCGTCGCCGGTGAGATCCGCGACGCCGGGTTGCGCGAGGCGGGGCGGCCGGGCGTGGTGACGTACTCGAAGAAGGTCTTCATCCCGCTGACCCGGCTCTGCCGGGACCGCTGCCACTACTGCACCTTCGCCACCGTGCCGCACCGGCTGCCGGCCGCCTTCCTGGAGCAGGACGAGGTGTTGGCGATCGCCCGGCAGGGCGCGGCGCTGGGCTGCAAGGAGGCCCTGTTCACCCTCGGTGACCGGCCGGAGGAGCGCTGGCCGGCGGCCCGCCGGTGGCTGGACGAGCGGGGGTACGACTCCACCCTGGACTACCTGCGCGCCTGCGCCGTGGCGGTGCTGGAGGAGACCGGCCTGCTGCCCCACCTCAACCCCGGCGTGCTCTCCTGGTCGGAGCTGCAACGGCTCAAGCCGGTCGCGCCGAGCATGGGGATGATGCTGGAGACCACCGCGACCCGGCTCTGGTCCGCACCGGGCGGCCCGCACTTCGGCTCGCCGGACAAGGAACCCGCGGTCCGGCTCCGGGTCCTCGACGACGCCGGCCGGGTCGGGGTGCCGTTCACCACCGGCATCCTGATCGGCATCGGGGAGACCCCGGCTGAGCGGGTCGACGCGGTCTTCGCGATCCGCCGGTCGCAGCGGGAGTACGGCCACCTCCAGGAGGTGATCGTGCAGAACTTCCGCGCCAAGCCGGACACCGCGATGCGTGGCATGCCCGACGCCGAGCTGCACGACCTGGCCGCCACGGTTGCGGTGACCCGGCTGCTGCTCGGCCCGAAGGCCCGCATCCAGGCCCCGCCCAACCTGATCGAGGGCGAGTACGACCTGCTGCTGCGGGCCGGCATCGACGACTGGGGCGGGGTGTCGCCGCTGACCCCGGACCACGTCAACCCGGAGCGGCCCTGGCCGCAGCTCGACGAGCTGGCCCGGCACACCGAGAAGTCCGGCTTCACCCTGCGCGAGCGGCTGACGGTCTACCCCGAGTACGTCCGGGCCGGCGACCCCTGGCTCGACCACCGGTTGCTGCCGCACGTCGGCGCGCTGGCCGACCCGGAGACCGGTCTCGCCGTGGAGGCCGCCCGGCCGGTCGGCCGGCCATGGCAGGAGCCCGACGAGACGTACGGCGGGCGGACCGACCTGCACGTCACCATCGACACCACGGGGCGTACCGGGGACCGGCGGGGCGACTTCGACAGCGTCTACGGCGACTGGTCCGAGGTCGCCGGCAAGGTGAGCGCGGGTGTTGCCCCCGGCGGGGGCGACGCCGACGTGCGGGCCGGGATGCGGCTGGCGGCCGACGATCCGGCGGCGCTGCTGGAGCCCCGGCACGCCGACGTGGCGCTGGCGCTCTTCGGCGCGGGCGGCCCGGCGCTGGACGAGCTGTGCCGGCTCGCCGACGACGTTCGGCGGGATGCCGTCGGCGACGACGTCACCTACGTGGTCAACCGCAACATCAACTTCAGCAACGTCTGCTACGTGGGCTGCCGGTTCTGCGCCTTCGCGCAGCGGGAACGGGACGCCGACGCGTTCCGGCTCTCGGTCGAGCAGGTCGCCGACCGGGCCGAGGAGGCCTGGGCGGCCGGTGCCACCGAGGTCTGCCTGCAGGGCGGGATCGACCCGAAGATGCCGGTGACCGGCTACGCCGACCTGGTCCGGGCGATCAAGGCGCGGGTGCCGGGGATGCACGTGCACGCCTTCTCCCCGATGGAGATCGTCACCGCCGCCGCGAAGGCCGGCGTGCCGGTGAAGGAGTGGCTGGCCCGGCTGCGCGAGGCCGGGCTGGACACCATCCCGGGCACCGCCGCGGAGATCCTCGACGACGACGTGCGCTGGGTGCTCACCAAGGGCAAGCTGCCGGCCGCCGCCTGGGTCGAGGTGGTCAGCACGGCCCACGAGCTGGGTATCCGATCCAGTTCCACGATGATGTACGGCCACGTGGACCACCCTGGGCAGTGGCTGGCGCACTTCCGGGTGCTGGCCGGGGTGCAGGACCGTACCGGCGGGTTCACCGAGTTCGTGGCGCTGCCGTTCGTGCACACCAACGCGCCGATCTATCTCGCCGGCATCGCCCGGCCGGGGCCCACCTGGCGGGAGAACCGGGCGGTGCACGCGATGGCCCGGCTGCTGCTGCACGGTCGGATCGACAACATCCAGTGCTCCTGGGTCAAACTGGGCGACGCCGGCACGGTGGCGATGCTGCAGGGCGGCTGCAACGACCTGGGCGGCACGCTGATGGAGGAGACGATCTCCCGGATGGCCGGCTCCGGCAACGGTTCCGCCCGCACCGAGGAGCAGCTGCGGGCGATCGCGGAGGCCGCCGGCCGGCCGGCGCGCAAGCGGACGACCGCGTACGGTCACCACCGCGCATAGCGTCGAACATTTCCCCGGCGCCGGCCGTACCACTGGTCACCGGCGGCGGTTGAGGCGAGGGCCGCTGCCGGCAGCCCTCGCGAGCCACCGCGGGCGCGCACACGCCGCCGCTCACCGGCATCCGGGCCGGCCTCTATACCGTTTGGTGGGACGAGTGGACGCCGGCCGGAGCGGTCTCCGTCGCCGGTGGCGCGGTCGCCGAGTTCGTCTGGCCGACCAGCGCTCCGCCGGGGTGGGCTGATCGCCGCCCGGCGTCCGAGTCATCGCGCCCCGTCCACATCGTGGACGGGGCGCTGTCGGCATGTCCGGCTCGACGGGCAGCCTGCGCCGAACCGCGTTAACCTGTGCCCCACCGAGATCCTGATCTTGGTGGGCTGGTCCACCGGAGCCTCCGCCGGCGTACCCCGGCGGCGTCCACCTCGGCCACGCCACGGCAGAAATCTCGGGCAACTCGCCGGAGAGGGCGTTACTCGTCCGGGGTCTGAATCGATATGGCAGGTTGCGAGGCCGGGCGGCCGAAGTGGTCGCCCGAACGGTGTCGGGAGGGCGACTCCATTATCAAGTTCAGCTTGACGGCGCACGCATTACACGCGTGTAATTTGAATGGGGTTGTTCGCACGGAACACAACAAATGGGGACCGTACGAACAAGCACGCCTTTCGCGTGGGGGGTTGCAGCGGCGGTGACGCCGGTGCGCGACAAGGAGGCATCTGATGGACGGCCAGCTTGAGGTGGCCGACCTGCTCGGAAACGCGCCGGAGTGGCAGGAGCGGGCGCTCTGCTCGCAGACCGATCCGGAAGCGTTCTTTCCTGAGAAGGGCGGCTCGACCCGCGAAGCGAAGCGGATCTGTTCGCGGTGCGAGGTCAAGACGGAATGCCTCGAATACGCTCTCGGTCACGACGAGCGGTTCGGGATCTGGGGCGGGCTCTCCGAACGGGAGCGGCGCAAGCTCAAGCGGCGAGCCGCCTGAGCTGAGGTGGGGCCGGGGCGGTGGGGGCCGCCCGGCTCACGCCCGGGTCGGTGCCGCGGGGGCGGCCCGACCGAGGGGTCGGTCAGGCCAATTCGTCCGGGTCGACCCCGAGCAGGTTCGCCACCTGCTCGATGATCACGTCGTGCACGAGGTCGGCGAGGTCCTCGCGGTCCATCGCCCGGAACTCCAGCGGCCGGCGGTAGAGCACGATCCGTGGCGGCACCTCCTGCCGGCCGGGGCGCCCCGGCAGCAGGCGGGCCAGCGGCACCTCGCCGTCCTCCAGCACGTCGGAGTCGTAGACGTTCAGGTCCGGCGGTACGTCCTCGACGGCGAACTCGACGCCGGCCAGCTCCTTGGCGAAGCGGCGCTCCAGCGACTCGACGGTGTCCAGCACCAGGTCGTCGAAGATCTCGGCCTTCGTCCGGGCCAGCGGGACGGTCGCCGGCACCAGCCGCCCGCGCAGACCGCGACCGTGGCGGTCGCGGTGGGTGCGCCGGCCGGAGCCGGGGCGGCGGTGTTCCGGACTCGTCATGAGGCACAGGGTAGCTCCCGCGCCGGCCTGGCCTGCGGCAGCGCCGCACCTCTGGCGCGGCGGGACGCGGCGGGCGCGAATTGTGATCACCACGACGGGCGTGTCGCACCGCGAACCGGTGCGCCGGACCCGGTAATGGAGATACCCTGCCGCCGTGAGGTCATCACGGCGCTGCTCCCGTAACGGCTGCCCCCGGCAAGCGGTCGCCACGTTGACCTATGTCTACAACGAGTCGACAGCCGTGGTGGGTCCGCTGGCGGCCTTCGCCGAGCCGCACACGTACGACCTGTGCGAGCCGCACGCCCGGAGCCTGACCGCCCCCCGGGGCTGGGACGTGGTCCGGCACGAGGGCAAGTTCGAGCCGCCGCCGCCCACCACCGACGACCTGGTGGCCCTGGCCGAGGCCGTCCGCGAGGCCGCCCGCCCGGTCGCCCCCCGTCCCCCCGCGGACGACCAGGACCAGCAGCAGACCCCCCACACCGGCCGCCGCGGCCACCTCCGCGTGATCCCCCCCACCCACTGACGCGTGAGCCGCCCGGCTTACCCCCGATGATCAACGGGGCGGGGTCGCGGGGGTCAGTGGCCGAGGAGGCGGGAGAAGGCGGCGGCGCGGCGGGAGGGGCGGCCGGAGCGCTGCTCGGCCCGGTCGGCGGAGAACATCAGGCGTAGGCCGGCGTTGACTGCGAGCCAGCGCAGCGGTTCCGGTTCCCACCTGGGGGAGCGGTGGTTGACCCAGGGGAGCGCGGTGAGGTCGCTGTCGACGCCCCGGATCAGGTCGGCGAGGGTACGGCCGGCGAGGTTGCTGGTGCCCACCCCGTCGCCCACGTAGCCGCCCGCCCAGCCGAGGCCGGTGGCGGGGTCCAGCCCCACCGAGGCGGACCAGTCCCGGGCCACCCCCAGCGGGCCGCCCCAGGCATGGCTGACCGGCACCTCGGAGCCGAGGACGGGGAAGAGTTCGCCCAGCACCTGGCGCAGCGCGCGGAAGACCTCTGGCTCCCGGTCGTACGCGGGGGAGACCCGGGAGCCGAAGTGGTAGGGCGCGCCCCGCCCGCCGAAGGCCAGCCGGCCGTCGGCGGTGCGCTGGCCGTAGATGATGACGTGCCGGTGGTCGGAGAACGCCTCCCGCTCGCCCAGCCCGATCCGGGCCCAGGTCTGCTCGGACAGCGGCTCGGTGGCCACCATCAGCGAGTAGACCGGGGCGATGACGCGCCGCTGTCCGGGCAGCCCCGGCGTGTACCCCTCGGTGGCCCGGACCACCACGGGCGCCCGGACCGTGCCGTGCGGGGTGACCGCCGCGCCGGCCCGGATCGCGGTCACCGGGGTGCGTTCGTGCAGGCGTACCCCGCGGCGTTCGACCGCCCGGGCCAGCCCGCGGACCAGCTTCGCCGGGTGCACCACCGCGCAGTGCGGGGTGTACGTCCCGCCGAGGACCCCCTCGGCGGCGCACCGGGCGGACGCCTCGGCGGCGTCGAGCAGCACCAGGTCGTCGGGGTCGAGACCGTGCTCGCGGGCCTCGGCGACGGCGGCCCGGGCCCGGCCGAGCTGGACTTCGGTGCGGGCCAGCACCACCGTCCCGCCCTGGTGCCAGTCGCAGTCGATGCCCTCGGCGGCCACCACCCGGCCGACCTCGCGCACGGTCTCGTGCATGGCACGCTGCATGGCCAGCGCCCGGTCCCGGCCGTATCGGCGGGCCAGCGCGGGCAGCGAGGTGGGGAAGAGCGCCGAGCACCACCCGCCGTTACGCCCCGAGGCGCCGTACCCGGCGATCTCGGCCTCCAGCACGATGATCCGCAGCGACGGGTCGGCGCTCGCGAGGTGGTACGCGGTCCACAGCCCGGTGTAGCCGGCGCCGACGACGACCACGTCGGCGTCGGTGTCGCCGGGCAGCGGCGGGCGCGGGTCCAGCGGATCGTCCACGGTGGACAGCCAGTGAGACAGCAGTTGGTAGCGCATCACCACTCCGGTGGGGGCAGGTCGTGGCGCAGCCGTGGGTCGGGCTGCGGGGTGCCGAGCGTCTCGACGACCGGCACCACTCCGGCCGGTCTAGAGGTCGGGCAGCCGGCGTACCCGGGTGCGGTCGGTGCCCCCGACGGCCTGGGTGCTGGCGGGCCGGCCCCCGGTGTCGCGGGAGCCGGCCCCGTCCAGCCCGGGTCCGCGGGTCAGAGGCGGTTCCATGCCTCGGTCAGCACGGCGCGCAGGATCTGCTCGATCTCGTCGAAGTGCTGCTGCTCGGCGATCAGCGGCGGGGCGAGCTGCACGACGGGGTCGCCGCGGTCGTCGGCGCGACAGTAGAGCCCGGCCTGGAACAGTGCGGTGGAGAGGAACCCGCGCAGCAGCCGCTCCGACTCGGCCTCGTCGAAGGTCTCCCGGGTCGTCTTGTCCTTGACCAGCTCGATGCCGTAAAAGTAGCCGTCGCCCCGGACGTCGCCGACGATGGGCAGGTCGTGCAGCTTCTCCAGGGTGGACCGGAAGGCACCCTCGTTGGCCCGGACGTGCCCGATGAGGTCCTCGCGGGCGAAGACCTCCAGGTTGGCCAGGGCCACCGCGCAGGAGACCGGGTGGCCGCCGAAGGTCACCCCGTGGGCGAACATGCCGGTCTCGGTGAGGAACGGCTCCATCAGCCGCTCACTGGCGATCATCGCGCCGAGCGGGGCGTACCCGGAGGTGATGCCCTTGGCGGTGGTGATGATGTCCGGCTGGTAGCCGTAGCGGACGGCGCCGAAGTACTCACCGAGTCGGCCCCAGGAGCAGATCACCTCGTCGGAGACGAGCAGCACGTCGTACGCGTCGCAGATCTCCCGGACCCGCTCGAAGTACCCGGGCGGCGGCGGGAAGCAGCCGCCGGAGTTCTGTACCGGCTCCAGGAAGACCGCGGCGACGGTGTCCGGCCCCTCCCGCTCGATGGCGCGGCCGATCTCCTCGGCGGCCCAACGGCCGAACGCCTCGGGCGAGTCGCCGTGCTCGGGGGCGCGGTAGAAGTTGGTGTTCGGCACCTTGATGCCGCCGGGCACCAACGGCTCGAAGTCGCTCTTGATGCCGGGCAGGCCGGTGATCGACAGCGCGCCCATCGAGGTGCCGTGGTAGGCGATGTACCGGCTGACCACCTTGTGCTTGTTCGGCTGGCCGGTGCGCTTGAAGTACGCCCGGGCCAGCTTCCACGCCGCCTCGACGGCCTCCGAGCCGCCGGTGGTGAGGAAGACCCGGTTCAGGTCGCCCGGGGCGAGTTCGGCGACCTTCTCCGCCAGCTCGACCGCCTTGGGGTGGGCGTACGACCAGAGCGGGAAGTAGGCCAGCTCGCCGGCCTGCTTGGCCGCCGCCTCGGCCAGCTCGGTACGCCCGTGACCGGCGTTGACGACGAAGAGCCCGGCGAGTCCGTCCAGGTAGCGGCGGCCCTGCGAGTCCCAGACGTACGCGCCCTCGCCGCGCACGATGGTCGGGACCTCGCCGGCGGAGTAGCTGGCCATCCGGGTGAAGTGCATCCAGAGGTGGTCGGTGGCGTTGGCCATGTCAGCCCCATCGGGTCTCGGGCCGGTCAAGGGGTGAAACCGGCCGCTCTGCCCACGGTTATCCCACAGCCCAGTCGCGGAAAGCAAGTGGGATCGGTGGCGTATGGCCGTTATGGCGACGGAATCAGCGTATGACCGGCGGTGATGCAACGGAATCCGAACCCGCGCCTTGCGGCTGGTGGGGCCCGTCCGGGAGCGCAGGTGTCACAGGCTGGGCCCTGTCGAGCTGAATCGTTTGCGACATCAGCTCGAAAGGCGCGTGCACCACAGGGTGGGGCCATCCCGCCAGGACATGCCGGTCCCGTAAGGGATGCCGACACGGAGCGTCGCCAGGGTGCGCCGAGGGGCACCGATTCAGGCCGTGCCCCAGCTGTAGGTCTGCTTGCGCAGCTTGAGGTAGACGAACGCCTCGGTCGCCAGCACCCCGGGGACGGCACGCAGCTTCTGCAGCATCTCCAGCAGGTGGGCGTCGTTGCGGCAGACCACCTCGGCCAGCAGGTCGAACGAGCCGGCGGTGACCACCACGTAGTCGATCTCCTCGAACTCGGCGAGCCGGTCGGCCACCGCCTCCAGGTCCCCGTCGGTGCGCAGACCGATCATGGCCTGCCGGGGGAAGCCGAGCTGGAGTGGGTCGGTGACCGCGACGATCTGCATCACCCCGGCGTCGAGTAGCCGCTGCACCCGCTGCCGTACCGCCGCCTCGGAGAGCCCGACCGCCTTGCCGATGGTCGCGTACGGCCGGCGGCCGTCCTCCTGGAGCTGCTCGATGATCTGCTTCGCCACGTCATCGAGCAGAGCGTGGCTGGATCCTTCACGCACGGTGACGCGCCGCCCGCCGTTGCTGCTCTCCTGCTGCCGGTTCGTCATCGACCGCTCCCCATGTCCATTCCCCGGGCTGAGCCTAATGCCACCGGGCAGTGTGGCGTAATTCGTCGTCTATAGCTATTCCCGCAACGGAATCCCTTGTGGGGTTGGTCACCTCATGTCAGGATCAGTCGTCCCAGGCACCTGACCCTTCCCGCCGGCGCGCCACCCCCGTCCCCGCCGCCGACGGACGACCCCATAGGAGTCGTCACATGCGAACTCCCCTCAAGCCCCTCGCCCGGCGCGGACTGCTCACCGGCACCCTCGGTTCGGCCGCCCTGTTCGCCGCGGGTGGCGCGCTGGCCGGTTGCGGCACCAAGGCCGCCACCCAGACCGAGGAGGGCTGCAAGAGCGAGGACCTCTCCGCCTCGGAGAAGAAGCTGGCCTTCGCCAACTGGCCCCAGTACCTGGACGTCGACGAGAAGGACGAGTCGAAGCGCCCCACACTCGACGCGTTCTTCAAGAAGACCGGCATCCAGGTCACGTACACCGAGGACATCAACGACAACAACGAGTTCTTCGGCAAGGTGCAGAACCAGCTCGCCGCCTGTCAGAGTACCGGCCGTGACCTCATGGTCCTCACCGACTGGATGGCCGCCCGGATGATCCGGCTCGGCTGGATCCAGAAGCTGGACAAGGCGAAGCTCCCGAACGTCGAGGCCAACCTGCTGCCGTCGCTGCGCAACCGTGCCTTCGACTCGGACAACCAGCTCGCCGTCCCGTGGCAGTCCGGCCTGGCCTGCCTCGCCTACAACGCCAGGGTGACCAAGGAGATCCGCACGGTCGACGAGCTGCTCACCCGCCCCGACCTCAAGGGCAAGGTGACCGCGCTGTCCGAGATGCGGGACACCATGGGCCTGTTGCTGCAGTCCAACGGGCACGACCCGTCGAACTTCACCACCGCGCAGTTCGACGACGCGCTCAACAAGCTCAAGAAGGCCGTCGACTCCAAGCAGATCCGCAAGTTCACCGGCAACGACTACGCCCCGGACCTCGCCAAGGGCGACATCGCCGCCTGCATCGCCTGGTCCGGCGACGTGGTCCAGCTCGGCTTCGAGGACGAGAAGATCAAGTTCGTGGCGCCGGAGTCGGGCGTGATGCTCTGGTCGGACAACATGCTGGTGCCGAACAAGGCCACCCACAGGGCCAACGCCGAAGAGATGATCAACTACTACTACGACCCGGCGGTGGCCGCGCAGCTCGCCGCGTACGTCAACTACATCTGCCCCGTCAAGGGCGCGCAGGCCGAGATGGAGAAGATCGACCCGGACCTGGCCCAGAACCCCCTGATCTTCCCGGACGAGGCGATGCTGTCGAAGTCCAAGGCGTTCATGGCCCTGGACGAGAAGCAGGAGAAGGAGTACGAGTCCAAGTTCCAGCAGGTCATCGGGGCGTGATGACGATGGGACACGAGTCACCGGCCGGCGACCTGAGGCTGGCCAACCTCACCAAGCGGTTCGGCATCTTCACCGCGGTGGACGATCTCAGCCTGACCGTCCCGCAGGGCTCGTTCTTCGCCCTGCTCGGGGCGTCCGGCTGCGGCAAGACCACCACCCTGCGGATGATCGCCGGCCTGGAAGAACCGACCAGCGGGCAGGTGCTGCTCGGCGACCGGGACATCGCCCGGCTGCGGCCGTACAAGCGACCGGTGAACACCGTGTTCCAGAGCTACGCGCTCTTCCCGCACCTGGACATCGCGGAGAACGTGGCCTTCGGGCTGCGCCGGCGCGGCATCCGCACGGTGGACGACCAGGTCCAGCGAATGCTGTCGCTGGTGCAGCTCGACGGCTACGGCCGCCGCCGTCCCGCCCAGCTCTCCGGCGGGCAGCAGCAGCGGGTCGCCCTGGCCCGTGCCCTGATCAACCACCCCCAGGTGCTGCTGCTCGACGAGCCGCTGGGCGCGCTCGACCTGAAGCTGCGCCGGCAGATGCAGATCGAGCTGAAACGGATCCAGACCGAGGTCGGAATCACCTTCGTGCACGTCACCCACGACCAGGAGGAGGCCATGACCATGGCCGACACGGTCGCGGTGATGAACGCCGGAAAGATCGAGCAGCTGGGCGCCCCGGCCGACATCTACGAGTTCCCGGCCACCGCGTTCGTGGCGAACTTCCTCGGCCAGTCCAACCTGCTCGCCGCCGAGGCCGCGGGCACCGCTGGCGCCGAGGTGCCGGTCACCGCCCACGGCGCCCGCTTCTCGGTGCCCGCCGACCGTGCCCGCGCCGACCGGGGCGCGGTCTACCTGGGGGTACGCCCGGAGAAGCTGCACCTGGTCGGCGGAGCCGACCAGGTGCCCGGCGGCCACCAGCACCTCGCGGGTGTGGTCACCGACGCCTCCTACGTGGGGGTCAGCACCCAGTACCTGGTCCGGACCGGCTGGGGCAGCGAGATCTCCGCGTTCGCGGCGAACAGCGGCGCCGGCGGCCAGCTGCCGGTCGGCACCCCGGTGGTGGCGCACTGGGACCCCCGGCACGCCTTCCTGCTGCCCCGCGAGCCGGGCCAGGAGGACAGCACGGCCCCGCTGCTCGACGAACCGGTCGGGGCGACTTCATGAGCGCTCTGGCTCACGTGCCCACCCCGTCGGGGCAGTCGGCCGGCGCGCCGCCGCCCCGGCGGGGGCGGCACCGGCTGCTGCCGTACCTGCTGCTGCTGCCCGGCGCGGGCTGGCTGCTGGTCTTCTTCGGCCTGCCGCTGCTGCAACTCGCCGCGGCCAGCCTCTACGACCCCGGCGGCTCGCTCTCCACCGGGTACGCGCTGACCTGGGCGTTCGGCAACTACCCGGACGCGTTGCAGGCGTACTGGTCGCATTTCGTCCGCTCCTTCCTCTACGCCGGGATCGCGCTGGTGCTGGCCCTGCTGATGGGCTACCCGCTGGCGTACGCGATCGCGCAGAAGGCCGGCCGGTGGAAGAACCTGCTGCTGGTCTGCGTGGTCGCCCCCATGTTCACCAGCTTCCTGGTGCGCACCCTGGCCTGGAAGACCATCCTGTCGGACAACGGCGCTCTGGTCGGGCTGCTGCGCGACGTGCACCTGCTCGGCCCCGACGGCCGGCTGCTCGCCACCCCGGTGGCGGTGATCCTCGGCCTGACGTACAACTTCCTGCCGTTTCTGGTGCTGCCGCTGTACGCGAGCCTGGAGCGGCTGGACCACCGGCTGCTGGAGGCGGCGAGCGACCTGTACGCCAGCGGAGTGCAGGCGTTCCGCCGGATCACCCTGCCGCTGTCGATGCCCGGCCTGATCGCCGGCACGCTGCTCTTCTTCATCCCGGCCACCGGCGACTACATCAACGCGGAACTGCTCGGCACCCCGAACGAGTACATGATCGGCAATGTCATCGACTCGGCGTTCCTGGTCCGGCTGGACTACCCGCAGGGCGCGGCGCTGTCGTTCCTGCTGATGGCGGCGATCCTCGCGGTGGTCTTCGTCTATCTGCGCCGCGGCGGCACGGAGGAGGTGCTGTGAAGCTGTCCCGTTGGCTGGCCGACCGCTGGGTGATGGGCGTGGCCCTGCTGGTGCTCGGCTATCTCTCCCTGCCGATCCTGGTGGTGGCCGGGCTCTCCTTCAACCGCCCGTCCAGCCGGCTGTCGTACGACTTCCACGAGTTCACCCTGGACAACTGGCGGCAGCCCTGCGCCACCTCCGACATGTGCGATGCGGTGGTCCGCAGCGTGCAGATCGGCTTCATCGCCACCGTCGTCGCCACCGTCATCGGCACCCTGATGGCGTTCGCCCTGGTCCGGCACCGGTTCCGTGGTCGTGCCGGGATCAACCTGCTGATCTTCCTGCCGATGGCCACGCCGGAGCTGGTGATGGGCACCTCGCTGCTCGCCCTCTTCGTCGCCGCCGGGGTGCCGCAGGGCTTCTGGACCATCGTCATCGCCCACATCATGTTCTGCGTGTCGTTCGTGGTGGTGACGGTCAAGGCGCGGCTGGCCGGGATGGACCGGCGGCTGGAGGAGGCCGCGATGGACCTCTACGCCAGCGAGTGGCAGACCTTCCGGCGGATCACCCTGCCGCTGGTGCTGCCCGGCATCGTGGCCGCCGCGCTGCTCGCCTTCTCGCTCAGCTTCGACGACTTCATCATCACGAACTTCAACGCCGGCACCACCGTCACCTTCCCGATGTACGTCTGGGGCGCCGCCCAGCGGGGCATCCCGCCGCAGGTCAATGTGATCGGCACGGCGATGTTCGTGATCGCGCTGCTGCTGGTGGGGGCCGGCTCGCTGCGCGGGCGGCGGGCCCGGCGCGCCGACCTCGCGGTCGCCTCGGCGGCCGGCCGGCGGGCGAAGAGCCCGTCATGACCCTCCCGCATACCGGCCGGGCGCTCGCCGAGGCGGCGCCCGTGCCCTACTGGCTCGACCGCCCGGAACGGCCCGACCCGCTGCCGCCGCTGCACGGTACGCACACCGCCGACCTGCTGGTCGTCGGCGGCGGCTACAGCGGCCTGTGGGCGGCGCTGCTCGCCAAGCGGGACGATCCCGCGCGGGACGTGCTGCTGGTCGAGGCGGGCACCTGCGGCTGGGCGGCGTCCGGGCGCAACGGCGGGTTCTGCGCCGCCTCGCTGACCCACGGGCTGGCCAACGGCGTGGACCGCTTCCCTGGCGAGATCGACCAGTTGGAGTGGCTGGGCCGGCAGAACCTGAACGACATCGCCGCGACCGTCGAGGCGTACGGGATCGACTGCGACTTCGAACGCACCGGCGAGCTCGCGGTGGCGGTCGAGCCGTACCAGCTCGCCGGGCTCGCCTCCGACGCCGAGCTGGCCCGCCGGTACGGCCACGACGTGCGGCTGCTCGACGCCGACGAGGTCCGCGCCGAGGTGGACTCGCCGACGTACCTCGGCGGGATGTGGGACCGGGACCGGGTGGCCATGCTGGACCCGGCGAAGCTGGCCTGGGGCCTGCGCCGGGCCTGCCTCGACGAGGGGGTGCGGATCCACGAGCACACCCGGGTGACCGGCCTGCGCCGCGACGGCGCCGCGCTGCGGGCGGCGACGGCCGGCGGGCGGGACGCGGCACCGGGGGCGGTGCGGGCCCGGCAGGTGGTGCTCGCCACCAACGCCTTCCCGCCGCTGCTGCGCCGGTTGCGCGCCTGGCTCGTGCCGGTCTACGACTACGCCCTGATGACCGAGCCGCTGACCCCGGCGCAGCGGGACGCGGTCGGCTGGCGCAACCGGCAGGGGCTGGCCGACACCGGCAACCAGTTCCACTACTACCGGATCACCGGTGACGGGCGGATCCTCTTCGGCGGCTACGACGCGGTCTACCACTACGGCAACCGGGTCGCCCCGGAGCTGGAGCAGCGGCCGGCCACCTTCACCGCCCTCGCCGAGCACTTCTTCACGACGTTCCCCCAGCTGGAGGGGCTGCGCTTCAGCCACCGCTGGGGTGGGGTGATCGACACCTGCACCCGGTTCTGCCCGTTCTTCGGCACCGCGTACGACGGTCGGTTGGCGTACGCGGCCGGCTTCACCGGGCTCGGCGTCGGCGCGACCCGGTTCGGTGCGCGGGTGATGCTCGACCTGCTGAGCGGCGAGGAAACCCCGCTGACCCGGCTCGACCTGGTCCGCAGCACGCCGCTGCCGTTCCCGCCGGAACCCGTCCGGGCCGCCGGCATCAACCTGACCCGCTGGTCGCTCGCCCGCGCCGACGCGCGCGAGGGCCGGCGCGACCTCTGGCTCCGTACTCTCGATCGTCTTGGTTTGGGGTTTGATTCCTGATGCGCATCCTGCTCGTCGGCGCCGGTGGCGTCGGCTCCGCCGCTGTCGCCATCGCCGCCCGCCGTTCCTTCTTCGAGACCATGGTCGTCGCCGACTACGACCCCGGCCGCGCCGAGCGTGCCGTGGCCGGGCACGGTGACCGGTTCGTCGCCACCAAGGTCGACGCCTCCTCCGCCGACGCGGTCACCGCGCTGTGCCGGGAGCACCGGATCACCCACGTGCTCAACGCGGTCGACCCGCGTTTCGTCATGCCGATCTTCGACGGCGCCTTCGCCGCCGGGGCCGACTACCTCGACATGGCCATGTCGCTGTCCCACCCGCACCCGTCGCGACCCTACGCCGAGACCGGGGTGAAGCTCGGCGACGACCAGTTCGCCGCGGCCGACCGGTGGGAGGCGGCCGGCCGGCTGGCGCTCTGCGGCATCGGCATCGAGCCCGGCCTGTCGGACGTCTTCGCCCGCTACGCCGCCGACGAACTGTTCGACGAGATCGACGAGATCGGCGTACGCGACGGCGCGAACCTCACCGTCGACGGCTACGACTTCGCGCCGTCGTTCTCCATCTGGACCACCATCGAGGAGTGCCTCAACCCGCCGGTGATCTGGGACGCCGACCGGGGCTGGTTCACCACCGAGCCGTTCAGCGAGCCGGAGGTCTTCGACTTCCCCGAGGGGATCGGCCCGGTCGAGTGCGTCAACGTCGAGCACGAGGAGGTGCTGCTCATCCCGCGTTGGGTCAAGGCGAAGCGGGTCACCTTCAAGTACGGCCTCGGCGACGAGTTCATCCAGGTGCTCAAGAGCCTGCACAAGGTGGGCCTGGACTCCACCGCCAAGGTCAAGGTCGGCGGGGTCGAGGTGTCGCCCCGGGACGTGGTGGCGGCCAGCCTGCCCGACCCGGCCACCCTGGGCGATCGGATGCGCGGCAAGACCTGCGCCGGCACCTGGGTCACCGGCACCGGCAAGGACGGGCGGCCGCGCGAGGTTTACCTCTACCACGTGGTCGACAACGAGTGGTCCATGCGGGAGTACGGCCACCAGGCCGTCGTCTGGCAGACCGCGGTCAACCCGGTGGTGGCCCTGGAACTGCTCGCCACCGGCGCCTGGTCCGGCACCGGGGTGATCGGCCCGGAGGCGCTGCCGCCCCGCCCCTTCCTCGACCTGCTCACCGGGTACGGCTCGCCGTGGGGTGTCCAGGAGCGATGAACCGCTACGGCCCGATGTACGGCCCCGACGTGACCTTCCTCGGGGTGGACCGCTGCTCGCTGGCGGAGCCCTCGTCGTTCGCCGACGCGGACGTCGTCATCGTGGGGGCGCCCTTCGACGGGGGGACCTCGCACCGGCCGGGCACCCGGTTCGGCCCGTCCGCCATCCGGCAGGCCTGCTACCTGCCGCACGACGGCTCCCGCCCGTCCCTGGCGATGCGCGTCGACGGGCTGCGCGACCTGCGCGTCTACGACGCCGGCGACGTGGAGATGTTCTCCGGCGACATCGAGCGGTCGCTGGCCTCGCTGGAGGCGGCCGTGTATGCCGTCGCCTCCGCCGGCGCGATCCCGATCGTGCTCGGCGGGGACCACTCCATCGCCCTGCCCGACGCCACCGGGGTGGCCCGGCAGCACGGGCTCGGCCGGGTGTCGCTGGTGCACTTCGACGCGCACGCCGACACCGGGCACATCGAGTTCGGCTCGCTGCACGGGCACGGCCAGCCGATGCGCCGGCTCATCGAGTCCGGCGCGGTACGCGGCGACCGCTTCCTCCAGATCGGCCTGCGCGGCTACTGGCCCGACCCGCCGACCCTGGCGTGGATGGCCGCGCAGCGGATGCGCTCCTACGAGATGACCGAGCTGGTTTCTCGTGGGCTCGACACCTGCCTCACCGAAGCCTTCGCGATCGCCACCGACGAGTGCGAGGGGGTGTTCCTCTCCGTCGACGTGGACGTGGTCGACCCGGGCATGGCGCCGGGCACCGGCACCCCGGAGCCGGGCGGCCTGACCTCGCGGCAACTGCTCGATGCGGTCCGCCGGGTCTGCTACGAGCTGCCCGTCGTCGGGGTGGACGTGGTCGAGGTCGCCCCGCCGTACGACCACGCCGACATCACCGCGTACCTCGGCAACCGGGTGGTCCTGGAGGCGCTGTCGGCCATCGCCCGGCGGCGCCGCGACGCCGCCGGTGGCCCGCCCTGGGACCCGACCCAGCCCCTCCTCGACGCCCGCTGACCGGTCCTCCCGCTCGCACGGGGCGCCGGATCTCGGCCGGGTGAGGCGATAATCGGCCGACGACCGAGAGACTCGCCGAACAGAGCCGTCAGCGGACGCAGTACCCGGCCGTGGCGGCTTGACGAGTGGTTACGCGATGAGCAGGAGCACGCTGATCGCCAGCATCACCACTGCAGTAGCGCCGTGGATGCCGTAGACGGCCGCCTTGGGCCCACCGCTGCGCTTCACGATCAGCGCGTCGCCGACGGGAATGACGGTGGCGGCCAGCATGAACCAGCCCAGCAGGTGGGTTGTCCCGCCGGCCAGCAGGATGAAGATGAAGAGCCCTGAGGCTATGTCACGCACGGCCTTGACGGACAGCCATGCCTGAAAGTTGCGGTCCTCGGTCGGTGTGTCGGGGATGCCGAAGCCGACCGCGGCCTGCGGCGCCCAGAAGGCGCGGGCACCCATGAAGATGATGCCCGCGCCGATCAGTCCGGCGAGCACAGTGGCGACGTTGCTGAGCATGGGTTGCTTCCCCTTCGGTAGCAGCGCCCCCGATGTTCCTAGCGGCGCTAGTTGTCGTAGCGATCATAAACCTACCCCCGACAGGATGTCTAGCGTTGCTATGATGTCGCCATGTCCGCCATCACCGAACGTCGCGAACGCGAACGCGCCCAACGCCATCAGCTGATCATCACGGCCGCCCGCGAACTGGCCGAGGCCGAAGGGTGGGAGGCAGTGACAACGCGAAGGCTGGCCGAGCGCGTCGAGTACAGCCAGCCCGTGCTCTATAGCCACTTCAGCGGGAAGGACGCCATCATGCGCGCCGTTGCCATCGAAGGCTTCGGTGAACTCGCGGCCCGCCTGCGCCGTGTCCGGCTGGCCACCCCCGAACCGCCCCAGGCACTGCACGCCGTCTGCCGCGCCTACCTGGAGTTCGCGACCGAACGGCCCGCCCTCTACCAGGCCATGTTCATCCTGCCGACCGATGTGAAGTTTGCGCACGCCGAGACGCCGCCCCCACTGCGCGCCGCTTTCGACGAGTTCGTGAGCTGCTTCCGCTCGGACAATCAGCGACGCGAACTGTTCGCCGAAGTCACCTGGAGCGCGTTGCACGGCATAGCCGCTCTGACGGAGAGCGGCCGCATCCCCCCGAACGGCCAAACGGAGCGGCTCGACTTCCTCGTCACCCAGATCGCTGGCACACCAAGTGGACCGGCCGCGCTGCGAGGGCAGTTGAAAGGCCAAGGATCTGAGCCGAGCCACTAGAACCGCCTCGTGCCAGACACCCATTGGGGCGACGGCAAACGCCGCCTCGCCAGCACCTGGGCATGGACCCAACTCACCCACGGCGACCACACCGCTGGCGCCCTGATTGGCGACCCTGCGTCAGGGGTTGAGCTATCCGTCGACCGCGGAGCCGGCCATCAGATAGGCGTGCAGCTGCGCCGCTCCGGCCAGCATCGCGCAGCCACGCCGGGTCAGCCGCCCCCGCCAGTCAGCGAGGGTGGCTTCGAGGGGTTCGACGCCACCGGCCGTGCGTACCTGGTCGAGCAGGAGCGCGATCCGGGGTAGGGGATAGCCGCCACGGCGCAGTTGATGGGCGAGCTGCGCGTCGCGGATGTCGGCGGCCGAGTACACCCGGTAGCCGGTCGTGCGGTCCCGGCGGGGCTCCAGCAGGCCGGCCCGCTCCCACTTGCGCAGGGTCGCCGGGCGTACGCCCAATCGCCGGGCCAGCGGGCCGACGAAGCTGGCGCGGGTGGCCGGTTCGGGGTCGGCCAGGTCGCGCAGCGCGTGCTCGACGGCGGTCAGCGTCTGCCGATCCTGCCGCAGCTGGGCGTGCCCAGCGTCGATCAGCTCCAGCGCCCGGTCGACGTCGCCGGCATTCACCGCCTGCAGGATGGCGGTCGCAGTGGCGTGCCCGAAGCCGGGCACCAGCGCGAGAAAGGCCCGCAACGCCTGTGCGTGCCCGGCCGAGTAGGCCCGGTAGCCGTGCGGCGAGCGCCGGGCGGGGGGCAGGATTCCGGCGTCCTCGTAGTTGCGGACAGCCTGGGTCGACAGGCCGTGTTCGCGCGCGAGGTCGACCGGGCGGAGCTGGGCTGAACTCACGGTTTGAAGCTTACTCGCCCCGTAACCGCGTAAACCGCGGTCGAAGTTTCAACCGAAGGTTCAACGATATGGTCGAATCATGACGAATCGCAGCAAGCTCGAAGACGCCGGCCGCCCACTGACCCGTGACGGCCTGCGGGACTTCCTTGACGGACTGCCGAACCCGCCCCGGCTGCTCGGTCTCGGCGAACCGACCCACGGCGGGCAGGCCTTTCCGCAGCTCCGCAACGAGATCCTCCGATACCTGGTCGAAGACGCGGGGTACCGCTCGATCGCGATCGAGAGCGACTGCCTCGCCGGGCTGCTCGTGGACGACTACGTCCACACCGGCGACGGGGAACTCGACGACGTGCTCACCCGCGGCTTCAGCCACGGCTTCGGGGCGTACGCCGCCAACCGCGACCTGGTCGAGTGGCTGCGCGACTGCGGCGGGGACGTGCGCTTCTACGGGTTCGACGCGCCGATGGAGACGATGTACGCGCCCAGCCCGCGCGGTGCGATGCTCTACGCGTACGACTTCATGGCGGGCCGAGTGGACGCGGACCTGATGCTCGGCGCGCGCGGCGAGATCGAGGAGTTGTGCGGCGACGACGCGCGGTGGGTGGACCCGGCCGCGGCGATGGACCCGGCGCGGAGCGTGGGTTCGGCGCCCGAGGTGACGCGGCTGCGCGTGCTCGCCGACGACCTGCGGGCGGTGCTGGTGGCCGACGCGCCGCGGTTGATCGCCGCGACCTCGGCCGACGCCTGGTGGCGCGCGGACCTGCACCTGCGCGCGGCAGCCGGGCTGCTGCGCTACCACGCCGCGATGGCGCAGGACACGCCCGGGCGGGTAAACCGGCTGATGTGGATGCGGGACGCGATGATGGCGGAGAGCCTGTTGTCCATCGTGGAGCGTGAACGGGACCGGGGTCCGACGCTCGTGTTCGCCGCCAGCGCGCACCTGCAGCGCCAGCTGAGCCGGTGGGAGCAGGCCGGGCCGATCCTGGCGTGGTGGAGCGCCGGCGCGATCGCCGCCACGCGGCTCGGTGACGCCTACGCCTTCATCGCGACCGCGTTGGGAGCCGCGCCGGACAAGGAGATCGGCGTGCCGGCGCCGGACACCGTGGAGGGGCTGCTCGCCGGCCTGCCGCACGAGCGCTACCTCCTGGACGGCCCGCGGCTGGCCGCCGTCGCCGGTCACTCCTCGCCCCGCGCCGGGTTCCCGCCGGCCGCGGGCTACTTCCCGCTCGAACCGGCGCACCTCGCGGAGGCCGAAGGCGTCGCCTTCCTCCGCAAGGTCTGACCGCCGGCGCCAGTCGGTCTCCGCGGTCTGCTTGCGCAGCGCGAACCACAGCACGACCGACGGGTACGCACCGAGCACGGCGAGCCCGGCCCAGCCCGGCGCCGGGTAGTACCCACCTCATCAGCAAGGATTCCAGTTGCCGGCGCCGATCGACGTCCCTCATCCTGGTGCCTCGGTCGTCGCCGGCGGGGCGCGGCGTCGTGAGTGGAGAAGGGGCGGTCGTGATGGTCGGGACGAGGGAACGGATGATGGTGCAGCTCCAGTTGGTCAGCGGCGACCGTCACCTGGTGGCCTGGGTGCGCGACGACCGCCGGGTACGCGTCGGCGCCGAGGTGTCGCTGCGCGACCACGCCGAGCCGGACCGCTTCTGGCGGGTGGTCGCCCGGGGCGAGCCGCGTCCGGCGGGCGAGATCAACCGCGGCTGGCACAACGACATCTGACTTCTGACCCGCCTTCATCCAGCGCCGAGGGCGGGCACCGGCCGCGACGTAACACGGTCGAGTTGCCCCGCCGAGGGAACACCATGGGTGCCAGGGAACGCCACGGGTGCGGGGGTACCCGTGGCGTTCCCCGAGAGTGAGGCCGGCCCCGGCGGTCAGCCGAAGGCGGCGTCCAGGATGTCCAGACCCCGGGCCAGCTCCTCGTCGGAGATGACCAGCGGCGGCAGGAAGCGCAGCACGTTGCCGTACGTGCCGCAGGTCAGGGTGAGCAGACCGGCGGCGTGGCAGGCCGCCGAGATCGCCGCCGCAGCGGCCGGGTCCGGGACGAGGGTGCCCGGCTGCACCAGCTCGACCGCGAGCATCGCGCCCCGGCCGCGTACCTCGGCGACGCGCGGGTCACGCTCGGCGAGGGTGCGCAGTCGCGCGGCCATCGTCGTCCCGATGCGCTGCGCTGCGCCGGTCAGGTCCAGCTTCCGCATGGTCTCGATGCTGGCCAGCGCCGCCGCGCAGGCGATCGGGTTACCGCCGTACGTGCCGCCCAGGCCGCCCACGTGCACCGCGTCCATCAGCTCCGCCCGGCCGGTCACCGCGGCCAGCGGCAGCCCACCGGCGATGCCCTTGGCCAGGGTGATCAGGTCCGGCACGACCTGCTCGTGCTCGCAGGCGAACCACTGCCCCGTCCGGCAGAAGCCGGTCTGGATCTCGTCGGCGACGAAGACCACCCCGGCCGCCGTCGCCCACTCGCGCAGCGCCGGCAGGAACCCCGGCGCGGGTACGACGAAACCGCCCTCGCCCTGGATCGGCTCGATCAGCAGCGCGGCCACGTTCTCCGCGCCGACCTGCTTCTCCACCATCTCGATGGCCCGCGCCGCCGCCTCGGCGCCGGACAGGCCCCCGTCGCGCAGCGGGTACGACATCGGCACCCGGTAGATCTCCCCGGCGAACGGCCCGAACCGGTGCTTGTACGGCATGTTCTTCGCGGTCAACGCCATGGTCAGGTTGGTCCGACCGTGGTACGCGTGGTCGAAGACCACCACCGCCGGCCGCCCGGTCGCGTGCCGGGCGATCTTCACGGCGTTCTCCACCGCCTCGGCGCCGGAGTTGAACAGCGCCGAGCGCTTCTCGTGCTCGCCCGGGGTGATCGCGTTGAGCTGCTCGCAGACCGCCACGTACGACTCGTACGGGGCGACCATGAAGCAGGTGTGGGTGAAGCGCTCGACCTGCGCCTTCACCGCCTCGACCACCCTCGGGGCGGAGTTGCCCACGTTGGCGACGGCGATGCCGGCGGCGAAGTCGATCCACTGCCGGCCCTCGACGTCGGTGATGGTGCCGCCGCCGGCGTGGTCGACGTACGACGAGATGGTGCTGCCGACGCCCCGGGCCACGGCCGCGCCGCGTCGCTTGTGCAGCTCTTCGGATGATGCCAATGGTCAGCCCTCGATGTTGTGCATGACGTGCTTGATCCGGGTGTAGTCCTCCAGGCTGTAGACCGACAGGTCCTTGCCGTGCCCGGAGTGCTTGAAGCCGCCGTGCGGCATCTCGGAGACGAACGGGATGTGGGTGTTCACCCAGACGCAGCCGAAGTCGAGGCGTCGGGTCATCCGCATCGCCCGCCCGTGGTCCTTCGTCCAGACGGAAGCGGACAGGCCGTAGTCGACGCCGTTGGCCCAGCGCACCGCCTCGTCCTCGTCGGAGAAACGCTGCACGGTGATGACCGGCCCGAACACCTCGTCCTGGATGATCTCGTCGGCCTGCCGTACGCCGGAGACGACGGTCGGGGCGTAGAAGTAGCCGCGCTCGCCGAGCTGTGAGCCGCCGGTCTCCACGTTCGCGTGGTCGGGCAGCCGGTCGACGAAGCCGCGTACCCGGGCGAGCTGGTTGGCGTTGTTCAGCGGGCCGTAGAGCACGTCCGCGTCGTCCGGCGCGCCGGTCTTCGTGTTGCGGGCCTGCTCGGCCAGGGCGGCCACGAAGTCGTCGTACACGCCGGGGCCGGCGAGCACCCGGGTGGCGGCGGTGCAGTCCTGACCGGCGTTGAAGTAGCCGCCGACCGCGATCGCCTCGGCCGCCGCGGCGATGTCAGCGTCGTCGAAGAGCACCACCGGGGCCTTGCCGCCCAGCTCCAGGTGGGTGCGCTTGAGGTCCGGCGCGGCGGCGGAGGCGACCTCCATGCCCGCCCGGGTCGAGCCGGTGATCGACACCAGCTGCGGGGTGGGGTGCGAGACGAGGGTACGACCGGTGTCCCGGTCGCCGCAGACCACGTTGAACACGCCCGGCGGGAAGAACTCCGACGCGATCTCGGCCAGCAGCAGCGTCGACACCGGCGTGGTGTCGGACGGCTTGAGCACCACCGTGTTGCCGGCCGCCAGGGCCGGGGCGATCTTCCAGACCGCCATCATCAGCGGGTAGTTCCAGGGCGTCACCTGCGCGCAGACGCCGATCGGCTCGCGCCGCACGTACGAGGTGTGCCCGGCCAGGTATTCGCCGGCGGAGCGGCCTTCCAGGAGGCGCGCGGCGCCGGCGAAGAAGCGGAACTGGTCCACCGCCGGCGGCAGCTCCTCGTCGGCGGTGAGCTGGCGCGGCTTGCCGGTGTTGCGCACCTCGGCGTCGACCAGCTCGGCCGCGCGGGCCTCGACGGCGTCGGCGAGCTTGAGCATCGCCTTCTGCCGTTCGCCGGGGGTGGTGTCCCGCCAGCTCTCGAAGGCGGTGGCGGCGGCCTTCATCGCCGCGTCCACGTCCGCCGTGCCGGACACGGGGGCCTGGGCGAAGACCTCACCGGTGCACGGGTCGATCAGGTCGGCGTACCCGCCGTCCACCGGATCGACGTACTGGCCGTTGACGAAGTTGCGCAGCTGCTGCTGGTCGCTCATGAGGATGTCTCTCCGAGGGGTGGCCGGGAGTCTGGTCGCGGAGGTAATCGCAATCTTGCTGCCATCTTGGCTACCGAATTCGCGGCAGACAAGGCCTGCGGCGACTGTTTCCGTGCGGACGGTCGTCGTCTACGCTGCCGACGTGGAGCCGAGAGCCTTCTTTGTCGCCGGTCGCCCCGTCCACGGCGAGGGCGAGCTGACCGTCACCCACCCGTACGACGGCCGGACGGTGGGGCGTACCACGCTCGCCACGGCCGACCAGGTCGAGGCCGCTGTCGCGGCGGCGGCCGGCGTGGCGGCGGAGGCCGCGGCCCTGCCCGCGCACGTGCGGGCGGCGGCCCTGGACCACGTCTCCCGCCGGCTGGCGGAGCGGGCCGACGAGGTCGCGGCACTGATCACCGCCGAGAACGGCAAGCCGGTCAAGTGGGCGCGGGCCGAGGTGGGGCGCGCGGTGTCGACGTTCCGTTGGGCGGCGGAGGAGGCGCGGCGGTTCTCCGGCGAGTTGCAGCGCCTGGACACCGACCCGGCGGCGACGGGGCGGATCGCCCTGGTGCGGCGGGTGCCTCGTGGCCCCGTGCTGGGCATCGCCCCGTTCAACTTCCCGCTGAACCTGGTGGCGCACAAGGTCGCCCCGGCGATCGCGGTGGGCGCGCCGATCATCGTGAAGCCGGCCCCGGCGACGCCGCTGTCGGCGCTCCTGCTCGGGGAGATCCTGGCCGAGACACAGCTGCCGGCGGGCATGTTCTCGGTGCTGACGCTGCCCAACGAGCGGGCCGCCGAGCTGGTGTCCGACCCGCGGCTGCCGGTGGTGTCGTTCACCGGCTCCGGGCCGGTGGGCGCGGCGATCCGCCGTTCCGCGCCGGAGAAGCACGTGACGCTGGAGCTGGGCGGCAACGCGGCGGCGGTGATCTGCGAGGACTGGGCCGCCGATGAGGACCTGACCTTCGCCGCGCACCGGATCGCCACGTTCTCCAACTACCAGGCCGGGCAGTCGTGCATCGCCGTGCAGCGGGTCTTCGTGCACGAGTGGCTCTACGACGGCTTCCTGCCCCGGCTGGTCGCCTCGGTCGAGGAGTTGCGGACCGGGGACCCTGCCTCCGACTTGACGGACGTGGGGCCGCTGGTTTCTGAGGACGCGGCCCGCCGGGTCGAGGCGTGGGTGGACGAGGCGGTCGCGGCCGGGGCCACCATCGAGGTGGGGGGCCGGCGTGAGGGCGCCACCTACCCGCCGACCGTGCTCACCGGCGTGCCGTCAACCGCGAAGGTCTGCACCGAGGAGGTCTTCGGGCCGGTGCTGGTGGTCGCGAAGGTCGAGAGTGACCAGGCCGCGTTCGCCGCCGTCAACGATTCGGCGTACGGATTGCAGGCTGGGGTCTTCACGCACCGCCTGGACGTGGCCTTCGCTGCCTCGCGGGTGTTGGAGGTCGGCGGGGTGATCGTCGGGGACGTGCCGTCGTACCGGGCCGACCAGATGCCCTACGGCGGGGTGAAGGGCAGTGGGGTCGGGCGTGAGGGGCTGCGCAGCGCGATGGAGGACTACACCGAGCCGCGGGTCATGGTGCTGACCGGCATGCCGCTGTAGCCGGTCGGTGCCGAGGCCGCGGTCACTCGGGCATATCGCCGCCGGTCACCAGGTGCCGTCGTCGCGGACCCGGGCCGGGGCCAGGCCGAGCAGCAGCGTGGTGAGCGCGGCGTCGATGTCGTCGCCGAGGAACCACTCGCCGGCCTGGTCGAGGGCGAAGATCCGGCCCCGCTCGTCCACCGCGAGGATGCTGTCCTGCCGCTCCGAACCGACCGGGAAAAGCCTCGTACGGATGACAGCGCCGAAGTCGGCGAGCGTGTCAGCGGTGTGCGCCGCCCATGTCGGATTGGTGTCGAACTGGCGGATCCACACGTCAGCGCCGGGCCGGCGCCGGAAGGTCACGATCGCCGGGAAGTCCAGGAAGACGCGCTCCGCGGCGGGAAAGGACTCATGGCGATGAGTACGACCCGTCACCTCGCAGGTTTCGGCGATGGCGCCCTGCGCCATTGCCCAGTTGAGCGGGTCCTGGTCCCAGCCCGCGTCCGCCAGAGCCTGGGCGATCTCGGGCGGAAACCGATCGGCGACCGGTACCGGGCGGGTGATCGCCGGCGGCTCGGTGATGGCGCCCAGTTCGCCCCATGGCAGCGCACCGAGGTCCACGAGGGCCTTAGTGCATGATTCGCAGAGATCCCGCACCTCACCGCCATTGGGATCACCGGGCTCCCGTACCTGGAAGATCTGGAGTCGGCTGTTCGCGAGCAGCGCCTTCGCCTCGCCGGTGCTCAGCGGGGCCTGACCGTTGGCGACGCGGCGGTGGTCGTACTCGTGGAGGACGTCGGAGACGACGATCAGCTCCGCGTGCCGGTCGCCACCGCGGACCAGGTGGCCGGGCGGCAGCTCGTCCAGGTACGCCCGGACCAGCGGGTGGTGGTGCAGCTCGACGTCGCCCTTGGCGCCGTTACCGATGTACGTGCGCCCCTCGACGGTCAGGTGGGCGACCGTGGCGGGGGTCGGCAACCGCCGGATCTCGCGGAGCAGTTGGCTCGCGGGGTCGACCGTGCGGGGCGCTGGCGTGCCGGAGGGGCGACTGCGGCGGTACATCTGCTCGACCGCGGTGGCCGGCACGCGTGGCCAGGTCGAGACCTCGCCGGTCTCCTTGTCGACGACCGTGGTCGGGAGGTCGCCCGGCACGGTGCTCACCTCGGGGGCCACCATCGACCTGATGACGTACCCGAGGTCGAACTCGTCCACCCTCGGGCGGCACTCGTAGCCGAGGCGCTGTGAGTCGCGGCGGGCCCACACCGTGGCGAGCTGCTCGGCCTGGTGGCGATCGATCACGGGGTGAAACTACCGGACCCCCACGACTTCGTCGCGCCCGGTATGGTTCGCCTGACCGAACGTGACCGGGGGAGGGTGGCGTTGGCCGAAAGTGTTGAGCGGGACGCCAATCGGGCGCTCCGGGCCCGGTTCGACGAGGTGTACGGGCAGTACCAGCGACTTCGGTCCGGTTTGGACGAGTTGCAGACCAGGCTGGCCGAGTTGCGGGTCACGGAACGCTCCGACGACGGCCAGGTGACCGCCACCGTGGGCGCCCGTGGGGAGCTGATCGCGGTCGAACTCAGTCCCGCTGTCTTCCACGACCGGGACGCGAAGGACTTGAGCCGGAAGATCACGGCGACGGTGCACCGGGCCACCGCTGCCGCCGTCGCCGCCACCCAGGATCTGGTCGCCGGTTACCTGCCGGCGGGGTCGGGCTCGGTGGACTTCCTCCGCAGCGGTGACTTCGGCGCGTTGCTCGGCCGGGCCGATGCGATGCTCCAGGGCGAAGGGGAGCGGCGTGGCTGAGGGGCAGCTCTGGCTCGACCCGGACCGGGCCCGGCGCGGCGGCACCGACCTCCACCTCGCCGGCGAGGCAGTCGGCACCCGGCGTGAGCAGGTCGGGGGTCGTATTGCGGCGGCGAGCGCGCAGCGCCCCTGGGGCCGCGACGACATCGGCGCTGCGTTCGAGAAGAGCTACCGCGGCTACGAGGAGACGCTGCTGCGCGCCTGGGACGGCGTCGGTCGGGCGCTGGCGGGGCTCGGTGCCGATGTCGTGGCCTCCGTCGAGGCCACGGTGGAGACCGACACCGCGAGCGGCCGGCGACTCGACGGGGTGTCCGGCCAGCACGACTACCGCCGCTGACTTGCGGAGGACCGAGCCGTGAGCCTGCTGCCGAGCCCGATCCCGCACCCGCTCGACTACAGCCCCTGGGATCTGCCGGGCTGGGCCTACGAAGCGCTCGACTGGGTGGTCGGGGTGGAGTGGCCCGAGGGGGACGAGCGCGCAGTTTGGGACCTCGCCGACCAGTGGTACGCCGTCGCCGCGGCGCTCGCCGGGCCGCAGGATGACGGGATCGCCGCCGCGACCGAGGTGCGGAGCGGGTACGGCGGCATCGGCCTGGTGGCCGAGGCGTTCGACACCGCCTGGCGGCGGCTGGCCGAGGGCGACGAGGCTCCCCTGCCCGTCCTGCTCGCGGTCAGCGGCGACCTCGGCCGGCTGGTCGAGGAGTGCGGCTGCGACATCGAGGGCGCCAAGCTCGAGGTCTGGATCGAACTGGGCATCCTCGTCGTCGAGCTGCTGGCGATCGCCGTGGCGAGCGTGGTGACCGCTGGCGCCGCCTCACCCGCCGTGGGGGCGGCGACCACCGCCAGCCGGCTGGTGGTCCAGCAGATCTTCAAGCGGCTGCTGGCCCAACTGGCGAAGAAGGAGCTCAAGCGGGGCCTCAAGGAGGCCGGCGAGCGGGCCGCCAAGGAGGTGGCCCAGGGCGGCATGCGTGGGCTGGGCAAGCGCGCCGTCAAGGGCGGGCTGGAGGAGGCGGCGGAGGAGTCCGGGATCAGCCTCGCCACGCAGGCGTACCAGAACTCCACCGGGCGTCGTCAGGGCCTGGACATGGCCGATCTTGGCGCGTCGGCGGTCGGTGGACTCGCTGGCGGCGCGGTGGCGCCGCTGGCGGGGCTCGGCCGGCATGTCCATGGTCGCGGCGCGCGGATCGCCGAACACTTCGGCCGGGAGATGACCGGCGAGACCCTCGCCGAGGGCGCGGCGGGCCTGGCCACCGGCCAGGGCGTCATGTCGGTGGAGGACACGGCGCGGGCGGCCGTCTCAGGTGCCACCGGTTCGGCGACCGGCCAGGTCGACGCGGCGGTGCGTGCCCGCATCGACGGACAGTTGAGTTCGCTTGCCGTGCCGCTCGCGCCCATGGACCTGCCTGTCCCGCCGCCGCCACCGGCGGTGGCGGCGGGCGGCGATCTTCCCGGGCCGCCGGTCGGATCACATGCCGACGCGGGCGGGGCGGCGCCGACGGTGCTGGCTGGGTCTCTCGGGACGGACGCGGGGACAGGCCTTGGCGCCCCGCTCACGGATATCTCCCCGCTCGCACCGCAGCTTGACCGGGAAACCGTGGCGGTCAGCGGCGGTGCGTCCGTTTCGACCGTGGACACGGGCTCGGTGGCAGGTCCGAGCCTGCCGTCTGACGGCCAGTCCATGGTGTCGGCCCAGGCGGAATCCGGGCTAACGTCGAGCAGTCCCACGCTCTCGTCGGTCGCCCCTACCGAGCGCCCGCCGGCGCTGTCGCCCCAGCCGGCTGATGTGCCGACCACTGTCGGTCAATCGACAGCTCAAGCTACGGCGGCTGCCCACCTGACGGCTCCCGCCACCGTGACCACCGCATCCGTGACGGCTTCCACCGCCACGACAACAGCCAACCTGACGGCGTCCGGCGCCGTGGCGGTCGGCAACATGGCGGCCGTCGTCCCTCCAACCAACGGGAGCGCGCCGGTATCGGGTCATCCGCCCATGTCCGCCGCACACGCCACCGCCCGGGCCGTCACCCCGCCGCCGGTGCAGCGGCCATCCCCGGTGACAGGTGCGGAACCGCCGAATCAGCAGGGGGCCGGAACGCCGGAGTGGGGCGGCGACACCACCGCGAGGTCGAACCGCTTCCCGCGGCTGGAGGCACTCGCCCCGGGGCCAGCGACCTCACCCGTTTCCGAGGGGCGACCTTTACCGCCGTCGCCGTCGCCGTCGCCGGCCAACGAGCCGCCCCGCCCGAGGACCCCCGAGTGGTACGCCGCAAAGTGGGCGGCCGAACGGGAAGCCCTCGAGCGACGCCGCTACCAGGGCTACTTCGAGTCGCAGCGAGCCTGGTACGAGGACCGGCGACGTGAGGACTTCACCGCTCGCCTGCGTCGTTCGGCGAGCGGCTACCTTGACCGTGCGCGCTGGCTCAAGAGGCAGGCCCGTGAGTTTGCCCAAGCCGGGCTGACCTTGCGCGCCGAGCACATGTTCAAGGCGAGTGAGGTAGCCGAACGGGACTCGTACGAGTTGAGCGATCATGCCGAGGTGGTCCTCGCCGGACGTGTCGTACCGGACGAGGTCCTCATCGACAACGCGGTCGACTTCCAGCGGATCAACGACGACGTCGCCGACCTGGCCCTCGGCGCGGTCGAGACCAGCGACCGCTCGGCCCTGACCGGCGCCGACGACGATCCGCCTTCGATCGACCGTTCCCGCCGCTACGGCCAGTGGGGTGGGCTGCGCCCGCCGCTGGCGCTGCACCAGACCGACCTCGAACGGCAGATGCCCCGCAACCCCGACGGCAGCGTGGTGCGTACCGCCGATCCCCGGCAGGGCGGGTGGTTCGGGCTCGCCAATGACGGCGGGCCGCAGGCCGATCCCACTCGTGGCATCAACTGTCTCGACTGCACCCTGTCGCTATACGAGACCTGGGTGCACGGCCGGCCGCGGGTCTCCGCGCCGCGTACCTTCGACGGCTACACCGCGGGCGACATCCGGCGCCCGATCCTCGGGGAGGGGGACGGCCCGCAGCGGGTGGAGGAGGTGACCGGCGGGCGTTTCCAGAAGCTCGTGCCGCGTCTGGAACAGGGCACGCGGAACCCGACCTTGCTACCCGACGCGGTCGACCGTGGCTTCAACAACCTGCATATCCAGCTGAAGATCGGCGGCCACGGCAGCTACGCCTTCCTGATCACCGAGTGGGAGAACGGGGGCTCACACGCCTGGGTGGCCCTCAATCAGAACGGCACCATCCTCTACCTCGACCCGCAGAGCGGCGCTGTCCACGACCAGCCCCTCTACCGCCACCAGGGCGTCGCCGATCCGGACAACGTCGTCAGCATCGATGCCCTGGTGCTCGGCGGGGACGGCCGGCCGATGCCGTTGGGTGGGCTGGCTCGGGGACAGTTCAGCGTCCTCCCCGACCTGCCCGACTACCCGTCGACTCCGGACGAGGAGGCCGGGCACGGCGACCCGTACCTCAACCGCCTCCACCTGCTCGACGGTCCGGGCGCCGCTTCCTCGGGCAGCGGACCAGCGACGGACGGCGGGACGACTGCCGGACCCGACCTGCCGCGCGAGGCGAACGCGCCGCTCGACGAGCAGGAAGAACTGCGGCGAGCACGTCAACTGGCGTACAGGGAGCGTCAGGCGGCCGGCCTGGCAGCTCGTGAGGTTGTCGCAGCGAACGCCGACCTTGACGCGGTGTTCGGAGCGGGTGTCACCCCTGCGGAGTTGGCCGCCCAGCTTGATGGTCCGACACTCCGGCGGTTCGCCCCGCACCTCGATGACGCGGCGGCCCGGGACGTGGCGCGCTTACTCGCCGATCCGCGAGTCGATCGCATGCTCGACGAGACGTGGCGGACGCCGCCGTACGGCGAGCCGATGCTCGCCGAGACGCTGGTCAGACAGCTGACGCAGCGACCCGACCTGGTACGGATGATCCTGGCCACGCCGGAGCTCGCGAATTCGCTGACGGCGCGTCCGCTGACGCTGCACCACCTCGCTACTCATCAGCAGGCAATCGACGTCCTGGGATCAGTCCTCGACGACATTGCCGCGCGAAGCGCCGAGGTGATCGCCGCCGAGACCGCTTCGGCGGAAGCCACGCCGTTGACGGACGAGCAGCGCCGCATCAGCAATTCCTTCACCGGCAACGACGACTTGGCTGTCCAGCCAGGGTTCGATCTCAGTCGGAGGTCTGACCCCTCGTACCGTAAGCAATACCTCGATTGGTTGTATCAAGAGGCAGTGGTCGCGCAGGACGAGGTGGCAGCTCTTGCCGAACGCCTTGCAAGTCGCGCGGGTGGAAGCGCGACAGCAGAGCCGCGTCCAGGTCCAAAGGACAGGCAGCGCGCTGAGGACAAGGTCAGCAAGTATCGGTTCGATGTCTCCCTGCTGACGGATCTGGCGGCTGCCAAGGTCGTATTCACCCGACTCGACGACGTCTACCAGGCTTTGGGTGAGCTGCAGTTAGAACCCGGGGTGAGGATCGTGGAGTTCGAAGACCGGTTCATCAGCCCGCAAGCCAGCGGATACCGCGACGTGCAGATGATGCTACGCACGGCAAACGGGCACGTGGCCGAGTTCCGATTGCATCTTGCTGCACTGGACGAGGTTGCGACGTGGGAACACGCACTTTACGAGGTAAGGCGAGACTTGAAGGCGGTAGCTGATCAAGACAGGCGTAGCATGTCTTCGATGGAGCACGCGCTTCGCAAGGGCATCATTCGGCAAGAGCGTCAGTACTTCTGGGTGGCGCTGCGGGAGACTGTGGACCGGGGGCAAGGGATTGAGTGATATGCCGGGGCTGACCCTGCCCGCATACTTCAGCTATTACAAATCGCCGGTCAAGATCGTGCCCACGCCTGAGGGGGGACTGGCGGCATGGCGACTGTCGATCGACACGGGTGGCTGGGAGCTGGAGGTTGACATAGTTGACGAGATTCTGTTCGCCCGCGGTGGCGAGATCAGTACCCTGACCGTCGACCAATTCGTGCAACGGACGGAGAGTCAGCGCGCTCGGTATCTGGGCGGCACAGGGCCCATCTTCGCTCTCTATGAGACGGTGCAGGCGATCGAGGAGGCCGCCGGAGCCGAAGGGCGGCGCCTGGCGGCGCATGAGATTGCTCTGATCAGCGGGATCAGGCGCAAGACTTTCAGGATGTTCGAGGAACAACTCCGAGCGGCCGGCGATGAGGGAGCGGACCCGAGCCTTGCCGGGTGACCCCCGGCAGTGGCCGCCTCGGAGACCCTGCTCCCGAATCTTGCAGCACGAGCACGGCGTAGCGGTAGTCCTTGATGGCCTGCTCGACGTCCGCTCGTCGGGCCCGCTGGCCCGCCACCCCCGGGTTCATGGACGGGCGACCCTACCAACGGCAGTCATCGGCTCCCTGCCCTGAGTGAACCAGAGGGCATCTCATCCAGGTCTGGTCTGATACACGCTGGTTGGTGCCCTGCTGTTCGCCCGCGGCGCCGCCCGTGCCGCAATCGCTTCCCATCCAGCCCGTGATCGTTGGCGGCTCAGCTGTAGTCGCCCCGGCGTGTCGACTAGCTCA